>NZ_BAAGAK010000002.1:0-28798 GCF_047159595.1 Krasilnikovia sp. M28-CT-15
CCGCTCCTGGCGGATCGAGGGCGCTACGCGCCCGTCTCCAGGGAGCTCGGCGCTACGCGCCGAGGATGTCCATCGAATGTGATGCTGTGCCAAAACCGCAGCTCAGACAGTGTAGAAATGCAGAAATCTGCAAAAGCAGATTTCTAGAATTCAGCATGACTGGCGGCGCTTCGCGCCACCATCCACATACGAATGATCTTCGTTAGACTCGGACAGGGACAATCACAACAAGATCAAAAATTCTGCCTATGCCTCGCTATAGCTTTTTCTTGGAAGACGTTCCCAGGGTTACTGTGCAGCCCAATGCGAGGGGTATAAACGATTCAGACAGACGGGTCGTTGACCCCACGTGTCGTCGAAAGGTAACGCCAAGGCAGAACTCATACTTCGCAGCCCCCGCGGAAGGCGGGACGCAGAGCGGCCCCGAGCGCGCTGTGCGTTTGCTAGCTAGACAGCAACAGGCTGCCCTTCAAGGGATCTCAGTTGAGATCCCTTTTTGCTTACAGGGGTGCTGTCAGCTCCTGTCAGCTTTGACAACTAAAAATCTTCCTCCCTCGGCTGGCTGGCGCCGGCACGTGGGGCACCAGCGAGAGAGGAGGAACCCCCATGGGGACGCACCATGAGGAGGGTCCGGAGCCCGAGGAGCAGCCTGAGCACGAGCTCAGCCGCTTCGAAAGGTTCCAGCCCACACTGGTGGCGCTAGCCGAGCTGGCTACGGCGGTAGTCAGCTTGCTGGCAGCCCTAAAGGGGAGCGGCCTCGTCTAACGACGAGGCCGCCCAAGGAAGGCCCCTCATCGATTCGCGACGGCGGGGGGCCTTCCGCCTTGTTACGGACCCTAGCCTGACTCAGAACCTAGATCGACTGCCAGCGTACGTTCCTTCATCTGAAAACCGGACCCTCATGTTCGCGACAAGCCGGGGACGCAGGAGCAGGTCAAGGCCCCCCAATCCAGGGCGCTTCCTCTTCGCCGTCGACGAAAACCGTGGGCACGAGCGGCCACGCCTCGAGTGGAGACTGCCTTGGCGGGGGGGGGTAAAAGGCCGTTCCTTCGCCCGGCTGGGCTGGCCTTCTGCGATGACGAGTCCCCGAGGGGAGAAAGAAGAAGATCGCTTCACCAACGCCTTGAAGCCTTCATGTCGAAGGTGCGGCAGATTTCATGCGTCCAGCGATCATGTCGTTTGGCCACACTCGCCAGACGTAGAAGCCGGCCTGCCCGTTGTGTTCTTGGCGTTCCATCTCGGTGAAGGGGCGGTAAGCGATCATGAAGTTCGATGCTAGTTGCTGGGAGGTGCTGAGGGCCTGTCCTTGCGCACGGGCACGGGTGATGCCGCGGCGCAGAAGCCACTTGTCATCGAGTCGACCATTGTCGTCGTTAATCTCGGGATCTACGCGAAGCTCCGTCCTCATGACGTCGAACAGCTCCTTACGAACGTCTTGAGGGAGTTGTGCGAGGTCGTTGAGGGCTTCGTCCGGACCGTCGGCCAGCTTTACTGGGTAGGAAGCCACGCTTTTTTACTACTCTGGGACATGCCCCGCTGTCAGGGGTTTTGTCCTAGATTGATATTCACAGCAGCGTCTACTGATCTTGTAGCCACGCTTCCGCCTGCTCCAGCGACACGCCGCTGGCGTCACCGTTGGCCTCTCGCCGGTTCTTTTCTTCGATCATTTCCTGTACCTGCGGGTCTGCGGCCAGCACGACTGACTCGATCTGGCGCCCTGCCAGGGGCGTGATCAACGCGACGAAGCGGCCGTGCTTGGTGATCACAGCGGGCTCCTTTGCGGCATTGATCTCGTCGATGATTGTGCTGGTGTGCTGGTTCAGGTCGCGCATGGTCACAACGCGGGCATGGCTTAGGTCGATCCGGTCCCCAAGCATCTCTCTGCCCTCTTCTCGCCTGGTCAACGCTGCACTGAGCTTCACCGTCATGAACCTCCTTGCGCGAAGGCCGACTTCGGTAGGAACAAATGTAGTACAAAAGTAGAGATTCTTCAAGTGTCTTGGTCCTACGGGGGACTACATCGATGAGTACCGATACAAACGGGGCGGAGACACCTCAGTCCGGCGCTGCCGCGGCATCATCGTCTACCTTCGTGATTCCGGCGGGCGATGAGACGGCCACGATCCGAGCTGCAGCGCAGTGGCTGGTGGTTGCGGCCGGCGCTGTGGGGGCGGTGCTAGTTGCGGGATTGCAGCTCGGTGCGATCGGCGCTCTCGTCAAACGATGGCCACTCCTGGTGATCGCCACCATCGCTTTCGTGGCAGCCCTTGCCGTAGTCGGTTGGATCATTCGAACGGCAAGCGCAGTACTGGTGATCCGGCGCGTCACTCTCAATGACCTGCTGAGGGCACGTACCGCCCAGCAAGCCCGTGAAACAGGGATAACGCTCGCCTCTGAACCTGACGAGGAGATGCTACGCATCGATCTCGATATCAGCTCGAATCGGTGGCTTTTGCCACCTCCTCACCAGTCACTTTCTGCCTTATATGGGGCATATCGTGCGGCAGTGGACGATGCTCTCAAAGGGGACGCAAAGGGGGTCGCCCGCGAGGCAATGTTGCGGCCATACCTAGTCGAGATTGCCTCTTTTGCCCGCACCGAACTGGCTCGAGCCCGGTATCAGGACCTCAGCGCCGGAATCACCGGCTGGCGTGGATGGATCCTTATTGTCTCGATCATCGCCTTCGCCGTTGCAGTGGGTTTACCCAAACCCGACGAGCCCCCGCATATCTCTGGCCCTGTGGCCACCACGGTCGTGCTCACCGGGTTACCGCAGAAGCTTCACGCAGCAGGTCTGGACGAAAGCTGCGCCGGCGTCACCTTGATCGGCACTGCCGTCGACGGAACTTTGACCGAGCCGGTTGTCGTAACCCAGCGCACCCCCACCTGCCAGGCCGCCCGCTTCACCGTGACCAAAGACATTGGCCTAGCCATCCCGAAGCCGAAGTGATTTCTTTCCCTGTCGGTCAACCTGTGGCGGCCACAGGTTCGATCTGCTGCTCGGTAACCGCGGCGGCGATCGCTTCACCAACACCCTGAAGCCAGCGGTTTGCCGCGGATTCATCCGGAGCGGTGAGCGCGAACAGTTGAACTAGACCGCGGCTGTCCCCGCCGTGGTTGGTCCGGTACAGGGCATTGAACGTACGGCCGGCGGCGTAGTCGCGCCATCCGTGGGGCGTGCTTCGGCGTTGCCAGCCCGCCTGTTCCATCTTCTGGGCCCACGCGACATCCGCAGCAGCCACATCCGCGCCCGTGGCCGCGCGGTCCAGGAGCTGCTGCCACGGCCCCAGCAGCGCTGGCTGCGGCGCGATGAGCTGGTATGCCTGCCGGAACGTGGAGCGGTGCACGGCCTGGTAGGCGTGGCAGTACACGCGCGCTTCGCGCAGCCGCTCGTAGCTGCGGGCGGCATGACCGAAGATCGCAACGGAGTGGCATCGGTGAACCGGACATGGTCACCGATCTCGCAGAAGCGGCAGATGAACTCCGGGATACCGCCGCCGAGGGTGCTGGTGCCGAGCCCGTAGCCAAGCCTTAGGGCCTGGTGGCGATGGAGTGAATTGGGCCCGACGTACCTGGGCCCTCTGCCGCCTACCTCGAGCTTGATGGGGACGTCGGGTGCGGACGCTCGGTGGAATCCCAGATGGGGCGCCCAGCACCAGGGATCGCGCTGGTACTTGAGCGCGAACTGCGGGTCATTCTCGTACCGCCGGGCCCGCGTTCTGCCAGTGAACGACTGACAGACGTGGCCGTCCGGCCGGGCCTGCCCGGGCTGGTGTGGGCGAGATGCCGCCTGCATGCGCTCACCGTACGAAACCAGGGAGATCGATTCGAGGTCCTGCCCGGCGAGTCGGGCAGGCAAACCGGAACAGGATTGAAGAAAGTCGATGGTTTTTCTCTCACGTGCGCGCGTACGTGTGCCAGATGGCGATTACCGGGGACACCGGGGACAGATCGCTGTGCTAGGCACGCTGAGCTGCAAAAATGCTTGTCCCTGGCAGCCGTACCGGCACCGGGGACAACGGCGGAAAACCGGGGACAAGCACCGGTGGCAAACCGGGGACACGGCAAAATCATCGACAGAGATCGTTGAATTTGCAGCGCCTGAACGGAGGCGCTCCGCCAAAACCATCGACACCGACCGATTGACGGTCATCGCATCTGGCGCGCGGTGTCGTCCACGCGGCGCCGGAACCGTTCGTCGGTGCGGTAGAGCTGGAGCATCGCCCGCACCCGGGCGGCGGCGGCGAACCCGTCGGCGAGCCGGTACTCCTTGAGCGCCTTGTCCTCGTCGACGCTCAGCGGCACCATGAGCCGCTTCGGGCGGGCCTCGTCGGTGGTGTCCTGGCGGATCGGCATGGTGGCAGCCGGCGCCGCGGGCTTGGGCGTCGGCGCCGGCCGCGCTGGCCGCGGAGCTCCGGGAGGACGCCGGGCCGGCTTGTCGGCGGCCTTCTTGACCGGCGCGGCCTTGACCGGGGCGGCGGACTTGGCCGGCGGCGGCGCCTCGTCGGTCTTGCCGAGCAGGGCCGCGAACCGGTTCTTCAGGTTCGCCTGCTGCTCGCGCTGGTGCCCGGTCATGCCGCCGCCGCGGGCGCGCCGAGGACGTCGAGGACTTCGGCGAGCAGGTCACGCCCGTAGGCGGCGAGCTTGCCGCGGGGCCGGGCGCCGTACATGTCCGCGACGGGCATGGAGTAGGCGATGGTGGTCTGCGCGACCTGCACTCCCATGTCGGTCAGGGCCTCGCGGGCTTCGAGGGCCTGGCGGGTGTCGGGGCGGGTGAAGGTGAGTACGGCGAGGACCGGCTTGCCGGCGTTCGCGGCGGCCTTCAGCAGTGAGGGCACCCGGTCGATGTCGCCCTTCTTCGGGGGCACCGGCATGACCACTAGGTCCGCAGCCTCGATGCCCGCGACGATCAGTTCGTCGCGGACCGGCGGGCCGTCGATGAACGCCATCGCGTACGCCGCGGCCATGACCGGCAGTCGGGTGGCCAGGTTCCGCGACGCGATACCGGCCACGGTGCATCGCAGGGGCCGTCCGGTGGCCTCGGCGAGCTGGTGCCAGCGCACCGCTGAGCCCTGCGGGTCGGAGTCGGCCAGCAGAACGTCCGCGCCGGCCTCGGCGGCGGCCTCGGCGAGTGCGACAGCGGTGGCGGTCTTCAGCACGCCACCCTTGCCCTGTTCGATAGCGATCACGGGGGGATTTGCCATAACAGCAGCTTAGGGCATGCAGAAATGCAGAAATGCAGAACCCTGGCCTGATGGCTTCTGAACGGGATGTGTCGGGGTTGAGCAGATTCGAGAGGCTATGAAGAGTTTTGGGGTAGCCTGTGTGCATGGCGTTGCGTCGGAAACGGGAGGGTCCGCGGATCACGCTGCCGACGGCGGCGGTGCTGCGACTGATGTTGCAGGACCCGACTGGATCCTTCTACGGGCTGAAGCTGGCGCAAGAGTCGGGCTTCCCGTCCGGGACGATCTACCCGATCCTGGCCCGGCTGGAGGCGGCCGACTGGGTGCAGAGCTACTGGGAGCAGGAAGACGCGGCGGTACTTGAGCGCCCCCGGCGGCGGATGTACCAGATGACCGGTGCGGGGGCGCAAGCAGCTCGCGCGGCGCTGAGCACTGCTCAGCAGGCGCTTGGTATACCTGCGTCAGACATTCCCACGCCAGTCCATCCACAGGTCCAGCTAGGAATGCCGTGAACGGGCCCCGTGCCGTACACGGCCTTGTCGCCGTCGTCGCCGCCATCGTCGCCGTCGTCGCTGGCCTTGTCGCCGTCGTCGCCGCCATCGTCGCCGTAGCGGCCGTCATCGCCGCGGTCATCGCCGATGCTTGGGTTATCGGCGGTGCCGTTATCCCTGGCATCGCCGTCGTCGCTCTCGTCGTCGCTGTGGCCGCCGCCGTCGTGGCTAGCAAGGCTGTTGATGACAGTGACGACGAGAGCGACGCCGTCGCCTTCATCAACCCCGTCGTCGTCGCCGCCGTCGTCGTCGACAGCGACGAGCAACGATGGCGACCGAGCGAGTGGCTGAAGAGCATCTTCGGATGGGGACGTGGCAGCCGCAGCCGCGACGCCGTGGATCTGCCGGTGGCTGCGGGCAGAACGAACTGGCTGATCTCGGCTCTGCTGCGTAGCGCGCTGCGGCAGCTACCGGTCGAGATTCGGGAGCGGTGGCGTGAGGAATGGTGCGAGCACCGCGGGCATCTGCATGGCTGGCGGCTGGCGTGGTGGGCGTTGTGGTTGCGCGCCACCGCGACCCAGACCGGCCGTGAATACCAGCGTGCCCGGCTACCACAAGGCGGCGGGTAGTGGGGTTTCCCCATGCACCCTATGAAGAGTTTTGGAGTAGGGGGTCGTGATGGCGCCAACCTGGCTACCTGCGGTGAAAGCTGTCGTCCAGCCGGTTGCCGGTGCTCTGCCTGCGCTGGTTCTGGTCGTCTTCGCCGGGCTGCTCGGACTGCTGGCTCTGGCGTGTGGGGAGGAGCGTCGCCTGTACGCCTTGGACTTCGCGGAGAAGTTCGTCAAGCTCGCCGCGGTTGTCGTCGGTGTGTCGCCGCGAGCAAGAGGGTCGTAGCCACCTGTACGCGTCCCCCTCGCCGCTACGGACCTGCCCCTGGCAGGGTGGGGCGGCGTCGACGCGGACACTTCCTCACCCGGTCGGCCGCGGCACGCGTGCAGGTGGGGCCGGAGGAGCAGCAGCGCCATCGGCGCGGCGCGGGCGAGGGCCCTGCCATCCGGCCAGGTCCTCGCCCGTGACCGATCGCTGCACACTCGACTCATGGGGGAACGACTCACCGCGATCGCCCGACGGTGGCAGCGCTGGGAGCAGCGCACCGCGACCCGGTTCGCCGGCTGGTCCGTACGCCGGCGCTGGCTGGTCCTGGTGCTGCTGCCCACCCTGCTGATCTGTGGCGCCTCGATCGTCGGGGTCCCGCTGGCACTGCTAACCCGCGCGACGATCGCGGCCAGCCGCGGGGCGCCGTCACCGGACGCCGCCGCGAACATCTACCTGATGGCGCTGGGCTACGACAACGACGCCGGCCTGCTGCCGGTCCTTGACGACGAGCCCCAGGACGAGCTGCTCACCCAGTGGCGTACGTACCGCGATGCCATGCGCGGCACCGATCCGCCGCCTGCCAAGCTCGACTTCAGCTCGCTGACCGTCGGGCCGATCGCGGACGGCGTGGCCGAGGTGACCGTCGACGTGTCGGCCCACTGGCAGGGCGCCGGTCAGAGCTACCGCAGCCAGGCGTACACGTGGCGGTTCCAGACTCGCGAGGACAACGGCTGGCAGATCGTCGCGGTGGAGGCGCCGGCCTGGTGCGGCGGCTACGTCCGGGCCGACGCCTGCTCGCGCCGGTGACGCCTGTGTCCGTCATTCGCGCTGTCCACAGCCTGTGGATCGAACATGTGTACGGATGATCGGTAAGCTGGGAAGTATGGGCAGCACCAGGGCCGAGCGGGAGGACGTGCAGGCGAGGATCGCGTACATCGCGGCCCGCGAACCGGTTCGCCGCGGCGGTGGCTGGCTACGTGACGACCGGCGTTCCGCTGGCGCCGCGGGTGAGCGGTGGGGAGTTGCCGCCGTGGTCCCGGGCCGATGTGGCGGCGTTGCTGGAGTTGCACGCCGCGGCGGGCGTGCTGATCGATACTCGCCGCACGTACGACGCGGTTCGCCGTTTCCGATAGGACGGCCAGGCCCGTGATCGTTGTCTGCCCGGCGCACCGGGTGGTGTGGGAAGGGGCGGTGCGCTGGCTGTTGCTTGGGTCCCCCTTTACAGCTACTCCCGATGGGGGCAGCGCGCGGGGCTGCCCCCATCGGTTCGGTTTGTTCTTCACCGGTTGGTCGACGCGGAGCCGGGTTCTCGGCTTGGACTTCCCGGACCTGGCTTCTTCGCGTCAGCGTGTTCCGATGTAGCTCGGCGGGGGGTCTTGTGCTAGATGAGGTGCAATTGACGTGTGGTGTTTTCGCCTTTGCGGACCAGGTGGATTTCGGCTCCCTCGGCCTGCGCTTCCTCCAGCAGCTTGAGTACTGCCACGGCGCGGCGAATCACTTCTGTCACGGTGATGGCCTTGGACTTGGCCATATGGCGTAGATCTTTTGCGGTGGCCGCCGAGATGTTGACGGAGAGCCGTTCCGTAGCAGGACGTTCCGTGTCCTTGTCCGGTGTCCGGGTAATGCCCGCCTCCTGGGTGGTGTCTAGGACGCTCATCGTCAGTCTCCGATCAGGTCGCCTTGGGTGGGGTGTGATGCCAAGCCGTCCTGCCATGTGGATAGCGATTGGCACTTCGGAGAGCAAACATTTGGCTCGACCTCCTCGTGGTGGCTTGAGGCTTGGGGTGAGTAGGGAGGTCCAAGAGGCTGGAGCGACCCTGTCTCAGCGGTTGACGAAGTCTTCAGTATGACGGTCGAAGTCCTCCCTGACAACACGGGATGTGGATTATTCCCGTACTTGAACCATACCTCATGTTGATCGTAACTAGCCCAAATACTGATCAGAACTTGTCGGTTGGGCGCTTGAACATGTAGCTTCGGTTCGTCTAACGGGGCTTCCGTGCAAGTAGCAGTCCACGTTCCAACCCTCCGGGGACGGGCTGGACTTCCTGAACGGAGGCAGACCATGGCTATCCGCGACGATGAGCAGTCTGAGAACATCCAGCCCGCCCACGAAGGGCAAGCCCCAGGGTTGCCCTTCGAGACACCTCGTGGCGACGACCCGCGCGAGGCGGAGATCCCCCTTGTTGAGGACGTCGCCCCTTGGGACGGGCCGGCCTTCATCGCATCCGGTTCGTCACCGCCCCGGCAACCCGGTCGTGACGACCCGCGCGAGGCGCAGATCCCCCTTGTTGAAGACGTCCCCCCCGGGGAAGGGCCGGCGGTCCGCCTTGACCCAGCCGTCAGATGGCACCCGGACCGGGTACGCATGTGGCTGGCCGGCTCCGTGGTGATACTTCTCGGCCTGACATTTCTGGGTCAGTTCATCCTGATCGTGATCGGGGTGACCCCCGAAAGTCTCACCCAGTGGCAGAGCACCATTACGGCGATGATGGGGATCGCCGGTGCAGTAATCGCCTTCTTCTTCGCAAGGAAAGAGACTTAGGCCCGAGGGCCCGGTAGGCAGAGACGTCTTTCTTGGAGACGCCCCTCCGTACTGGGCCCTTATCCTCTACGCTATGTAATCCAAGTCACATAACGGATGATCAACATCTGGGAGATTTCCTGGAAGGGGCGATGACGTTACTCCCCCGTCCAGGACAGAAGTCGAGGGCCCTAGCTCCGGGAGCCGCCGTTAGACAGCACTGCCAGAGAGGCCCTCGATTAGGGGACGGGTCGCGGTGCTGGGCCCGTCTCCGCCCTATTGGGCACACTCTATCGCTCCTGCCCTGTCATCAAGCAGACTCCGGGAAATCGTTCTCACTCCGCGAGGCACGAGCTGTCCTTCATCCCCAATGGCAGCGCCAGACCGGCCGACATGGGCCGCATGGCCGACGCCGGCTGGAGTGACGTGACGTCGCCGCATTACGTGCCGATGCCAGCGGGGCGTCAGCAGAGCCGGTCATGCAGCAGTAGGTGCCCTGCGGGCTCCTACTGCTGGCCTCGGGTGCGGGGAGCGTGCGCGGCGGATTCGCCTCGCGTGGCGGCAATCAGCGCTACCGCGTGACGGGTGCGGGCCCGGTCGGCGATCACCCAGCAGGTCGTTGCCATTGCGGCGAGCAGCAGCAGCCCGAATCCGGCCAGGGCGTACCCGCTGGCGCCGGCCACTGCGGTCACCAGCCCGGCCAGCCCGGTCCCGGTCCCGGCCGCGGTGACGGTCTTCATCACGACGGCACCCGCTTCATGGCGGCCTCGCGCAGCTCGGCGCGCAGTACCCAGGCCCGGTCGATCAGCCGCAGTCCGTACGCGACTTGCGCCCACCGTGACGCGCGGGCCGCTGCCAGCTCGTACAGCTCTGAGTCGAACTCGGCCTGGTAGCGGGCCCGCGACGCGGCCGGCAACACCCGCACCGCCTGGTGCGCGAGCCGCGCTGCGGCGGCCACCGGCACCACCGGCCGCGCCCTCGCCGCCCCCGAGCACAGAGCGGTGTCCTGCAGTACCTCCATCAAACAAACCGCCGTGTCATACACGCGGTCGAGGTCGTGGGCGAGGTCGTGGGCGCGGTCGCGGGCGCGGGTGATGGTGAGGGCGGGGGTGCGGACGAGGGCGAGGGCGCGGGCGCGGGTGCGGTCGAGGTCGAGGGCGAGGGCGAGGGCGCGGTCGCGGGCGCGGGCGAGGTCGTCTACAAGGTCTCGCCCGAGGGTGCGGGCGCGGTCGTCTGCAAGGTCTCGCCCGAGGGTGCGGGCGCGGGCTAGAGCGAGGGTGCGGGCGCGGGCGCGGTCGAGGTCGTCTGCAAGGTCTCGCCCGAGGGTGCGGGCGCGGGCGAGAGCGAGGTCGAGGGTGTGGGCGCGGGCGGGTGCGGGGGCGTAGACGAGGTCGTTTCCGAGGTCGTGGGCACGCTCGAGGGTCCGGACAAGAGCGCGGACAAGGGCGCGGGTGGGGTCGCGCTGGACACGGACGGGGCTCATGCGGGGCCTCCGCGGGGGGCGAGGCCGGGGTTCAGGCCGGGCAGCAATCGGGAAAGTGGCGTCCGGGCGGTGGCCAGGGCGTGCCGGGCTTGTTCGGCGCCGTCGGGGCTGAGCCGGTAGTAGCGGCGCCGGGGCCGGCCTTCGGCGCCCGGGTCGATGTCCTCCCAGCGGGAGTCGAGCCAACCGAGTCCTTCGAGCCGGGCCAGGATCGGGTGGATGGTGCCGGTGGCCAGGCCGGCGGCCTGGCTGATCTGCAGGCCGTAGAACTCCCGGGTGGGGTGTTCCAGCAGCGCGCGCAGCACCAGTTGGGTCTGCAGCGTCATTTTCGGGGCCATGCTCTAACTCTAGCTAGGGTCTCCCTAGATCACAATCGGCGACAAGGCGGGCGCATTCCGTGTTCATGATCGACCTGGGGATGAGACGACGGATCAGTCATGAGGACAGCAGACAGCGGAGTTGAGGTCTGTACGAATCAGTAGTTAAGGGGTATGTGATCCTAAATTTTCGAACACATCCTTGACTCTCAACGCGATGTACTGCCATTGTAAGTACATGACTGTGACGCGAGACGACCGACTCCAGGTCCGCGTGGATGCGGCGGCGAAGCGGCGGCTAGAAGCAGCCGCGAGCGTGGCGCACCTGAACCTGTCCACATTCGTGCTGCAGGCCGCGCGGCTAATGGCCGATCAGGTGCTCGCCGACCGCGAGGTCATCCACCTGTCTCCCGATGCCGCCGCCGCGTTCGAGGAAGCGTTGACCCGGCCGGCCCAGGTCAACGAACGCCTCGCGGCCGCCCTGGAGCGCCCGGCGAAGTTCTCCTGGCTCGACTGAGGTGGAGTTCTACCGGCCTGCACCGCTGGATACCGGCAAGCACATCCGCGAGGGATTCAACTGCGGAGAGCCGACCCTGGACGAGTGGCTACGCCGTTATGCCGGGCAGAACCGCAAGGGCAACACGGCCGCTACCTGGGTCATAGCAGACGACCAATACCGTGTCGTCTGCTATGCCACGCTGACCATGACGTCTATCGACCGCTCGGCCTCGCCACCACTTCTCGCCAAGGGCGCACCAGCGCAGGTGCCGGCACTGTTGCTTGGGCGGTTGGCCACCGACCGCACGGTTGCCCGGATGGGCCTCGGCACCCAGATGGTCAAACACGTCTTGGCCACCGCGGTCGAGCTGAACCACAAGGCGGCGTGCCGCGCGGTCGTCGTCAACGCGCTCAATATCGACGCCTACAACTGGTGGGAGAGCTTTGGCTTCGTCCCGCTCGATCCCCAGGACGGCGCAAACCTCGACCTGTACCTGCTCACCAAGGACATCGAGGCCACCCTCGCCCGCCTGTAGCGAAGCCCCCAACGATTTCGGTGACTGAGCTGCGGCACTGAGGCTGCACCAGCCGGTGAAACTGCCGCGACTGAGCTGATCGTGCGACGCTAGGTCTGTGACTGGCGGCTGACCCGGCGAGGGAAGAAGCCCTGACGGCTTACCCCCGACACTCCTCCTTCAAGATCTACAAGCCTTAGCTGCCTCGCGGACTTTCCGCGAGGCAGCTTCCATGCGAGGGGCCCCGTCCTCGGTTGGGATCGGATTCGCCGCGCGTGGCCGGCAATCAGGGCCACCGCATGACAGGTGCGGGCCCGGTCAGCGATCACCCCAGCAGATCACCATCATCGCGGCGCTACAGCCCGAGATGGGCGTTCGCTCCGCGGGCGAGGTCGGCCAGCTCGGGCAGCTCGATCACCTCGATGCCGGCGGCGGTCAGTGTGGCCACGCCTTCGCAGGTGACGAAGATGTCGGGCTCGCGCCAGGCGATGACGACCCGGGGAATCCCCGCCGCGATGATCAGATTGGTGCAGGTCACGTGCCGGCTGTGCCGGGCCGTGCACGGCTCCAGGGTGCTGTAGAGCGTGGCCGTGGCCAGTCGCGGATCGCCGGCCGCTCTGATGAGGGCCGACTCTTCGGCGTGTACGTGCGGGTCGTCGTCCCGGGAGTATCCCTCCGCGATGACTTGGCCCTCTGGGGTCACGATTACCGCGCCGACCGCGAAGGCGGTCACCGAATTTGGCGAGCGGTAGGCCAGCTCGATTGCCCGCCTCATCCACCTGTCGTGATCGAGGTCGGGCACGTCAGGCGGGGACGGGTTTGGCGAGGTAGCGCACCAGCACGATGTCGCCGATCTGGCGGACCTCCTCGACGGCCATGCGATGGGCGACGTCCTGCGGGAAG
Organism: Krasilnikovia sp. M28-CT-15; assembly: GCF_047159595.1. Lineage (NCBI taxonomy): Bacteria > Bacillati > Actinomycetota > Actinomycetes > Micromonosporales > Micromonosporaceae > Krasilnikovia > Krasilnikovia sp. M28-CT-15. The sequence goes on from NZ_BAAGAK010000002.1 coordinate 12,788, forward strand.
GACCCGGGCTGGACGAACCGCGGTGCGGTGGCGTCGCCGACGAAGAACGGCGCCATCGCCAGGTGGATCTCATCAGCCAGGTTCTGCGTGAGGAACTGGGTGTGGATCGTGCCGCCGCCCTCGACCATCAGCCGGCCGATGCCGCGCCCGCCGAGGTCGTCCAGCATCGCGCCCAGGTCGATCGGGTCTCCACCGTCGACCACGGTGGCCAGCCCGTTCAGCTCGGCGCGCACCTTGTCGAAGGCCGGGCTGGATGCGTAAACAAGCTTGTCGCCGCCGGTGTGGAAGAACTTGTGGCCGGCGTCGATGCCGCTGCTGGTCAGGGTGACCTTGACGGGGTACTCGGGCTTGCCCTGCGCGACTCGGGCGGCACGCCGCTGGTCGGAGTTGACCAGCAGGCGGGGGTTGTCCCTGCGGATGGTGGTTGCGCCGATGAGGATGGCGTCCGACTCGGCCCGCACCTGATCAACCCGGTCGAAGTCGTCCGCGTTGGACAACAACAACCGCTGCGGCGTGGCGTCATCGAGATAGCCATCGACGGACATTGCCCAGCTCAGCAGCACGTATGGACGAGTCATGATCTTCCCATCGTAGTCGGCGGGAGGGCGCCGGGGCCGGTGGCACGAGCCGCGACAACTGCTCTCAGTTCGGCGAGGAAGTCTCGCACTGCGGGTGAGGACCGCCATTCCGCCAGCGCCGTGGCGAGCGGTTGCAGCTCCGCGAGGATGCGCCCGGAGCCGGTGCGCTGGGCGATGGCGAGGGCGCTTCTGCCTGCGGCGGCGGCCGGTTCCGGCTGGCGTGCCGCGGCGTAGGCCGCGCCGAGACGGCCTCGATAGATGCCCAAGTCACGATGCATGTCACTCGACCAGCCTGCGAGGGCATCCTCGTACTTGGCGGCGGCCAGCTCGGGCCGATGCAGGCGCATCAGGCCGGCGGCCTCGTGGATGGCGACGTACGCGGGAGTGCACCACGCGGCCCGCGACTCATCGCCGTTGGCGGAGACGTGCGCCACGATGTTGTACGCGGCCTCGATCGCCTCCTGAAATGCGGCGTCGTCGCCGGTGAGTGCGTGGCCCTGCGCCTCATACTGGCGGGCCGCGGCCACGACCCGCTGGGGCAGCCCACCGGACCGGACGGCCGCGCGGGCGAGTCCGACCGCGGCGGCGGCGTCATCGGCGTCCGCGGCGCGCTGCGCCTTGCGCATCAGGACGTACCCGGTCTGCGCGGTGTCGCCGGACTCATGACCCCATTCGAGTGCCCGGTCGATCCAATGCTGACCAGAGCGAGGATCGCCCAGGTCATCGGCCAGCCATCCGCACAGCTCGCCGTACGCGGACTGCAGGCTGATCAGATCGTCTCGGGCCTTGCCGCCGGCGGCCTGGCGGAGCTGCTGGAGGATGGACGCCTGGTGCACGGCGGTGGGCAGCACCGCGCCCGGCCCGAAGGTGTTGTCCTGCATCGCCAGCAGCGTTCGCATCTGCCTCATGTTGTGGAGCACGTCGGACAGGGTGCCGTCCGCCATGGTCGGGGCGACTGCGGTTGCCCCGCCGAGAAAGAGGACAGCCGGAATTCCCAGCGCGCCGCCGACGAGTGCCCTGCGATTGATGGCCAACGAAACGGTCTCCCCGGTTAGTGTCAGCATCTCCACCGGGATGGTTTCATCCGACCGGTGGTCCGGCCCATGAGAGACGGCACTGCCGATACCGACAACCGTGTTGTCGGTATCAGGGCGGCTGTCGGTGGCTTCCTCAACGGCCCGGAACAGGCGGGCTAGGACGCCGGGCGCGTTCAGCTCCCGGTCGCAGCTCTCGGCGAAGGCCTGCGTGGGCTGACGCTCGCCCAGCTCGATCAGCCGCACCAGATCCCCGCTGACGTGCACAAGCTTGCCCAGTGTGTCCTGCGAGAGCCTGCGGGCCTTGCGGAGCGCGCGCAGCTCGTAGCCGAACCGGTGTTGCGGGGACCGGTCAGGGGTCAGCACGCGTTCCGGGCGGCTCACCGAATGGCCCTCCTCCCCCCCGCTTACCGACAGGCACCGACGTCAATGGTGTCGGTTACCGAAACCTAGCAACCGCCCCTATTGGAGAGTCACCCTTTTCATGTCACGCCGAGCGCTTGACATTCCCCTTACCGGGGGCCGTCTCTTAAAAACTCCATCCGAACTTCTACGGTGCGGGCCGTCGCGGTCTGGGCGGCTCGCACCGGGGGCGTTCTCACCTCCGCTGGTGTCTAGCGCCGGCCCCTCCGATGGAGACCTGCGTAACCTGTCGGCGGGTGTCGATTCTCCCACCGTGAGCACGACGTGGCTACATCACCAGCGCTGTATCTCTGGGGTACGGTGCGGGCGATGGTTACTCGTGTCGACCCCGCGGATCTGCCCACCGACTGGTGGACGGTAGAGCACTGCGCGGCCTTCCTGGGTGTGTCGCCTGGTACCTGGCGCTCGTATGTGGCACGGGAGCAAGCGCCGCAGGCGGATCGGATGTTCGGCCGCTCCCCAGCCTGGCGTCCTCGCACGGTGAAGACCTGGGACACGGCTCGGCCGCGGCGCCGCAACTAACCTCGCCTTCCATGCTCACTATCTGCGGAAACTCATCCTGGTTTACTGCGCTGGTGCAGTAAACTCGGAAACAGCGAATACAGCGTCAGCGCAGTAGTCGCCAATCCGGAGATGTCAGCAACGCGTGAGGGCCGGCGCCCTGCCAGGCCCGGCCCTCACGTCCCACAACCCCGCCGCCTTGCCCGCGGCAGAGCACTTCCAGGGAGGAATCCAGTATGTCGGACCGCCAGCTCCGTACGCAGCACGACGAGGTCATCGGCCGTAACCAGGCGGCGCGCCTGGCCACGATGGCTGAGGCGCGCCGCCAGGCCGAGGCCCGCAACCGCCGGCGCGGCTGCTGATGCGCCGCCGACCCAGCGACCCGGCGACAGCGCGCCTGCTCGCCACGGTGGACAGCGAGTCCCGCCCCTACACCGATCGCGCGGCTCGCTACCCCCGGGCGCGTCAGTACCAGCAGCTCCACGACGAGGGCGCCGCCCGGCGGCGCTGACTGATAGCAGTGCTAACGCAGTGTCACAGCAGCCGCATCACCGGCGCGTCTGTACTGGACGGCAGTAGAGGCGGCTGCGCTCACTGCTCGGGTACGCCACTGCGTAGCGCTCGCACCATGTCGATCAACTCGTCCGCTCGTGCCGCCTCTCGTGCGGCGCGAGCCTGTTCCTCGGCCAGTTGCTCGGCGACCAACAACCGGATGATCTGCCGCTTCTCGGTTTCGGTGAGGTCGTCGGAATTCATGACCTTGCGTAGGGCGTCGCCTGGCCCAGGGGGCGGGGTGTCCTCCATGACGGGGGTTGGGTCGCCTCCGTTGAGGATCGCGGCGACACTGCCGCTGTCCCACTTGAGGGCGCGTTCGATGCCGGCGAACTTGCTATCACCAGTTCGGCGGCTGCCGTCTTCGAGGGCGCCCCAGGTGATGCGGGAGAGCCCGGAGGCTTCGGCTGCGGCGCGGACGCTGAGGCCGAGGGCTTGGCGGCGCTTCGTGACGAGATCGGCGAGTCGGGTGCGGGCCTCGTCTAGGCGAATCGGGTCGGCGGGCATGAGGCCATCCTGGCACACGTTTGTACAGGATTTGGCCCAGGATGGCTCAACCTCCCATTCAGCCATCATGTACCAAGCTGATCCGCATCCCTTGTTAAAGATGGTCCATGTTGGTATCGTTCTGGCAAGAGAAGGGCCGCTGCGACGGCTGACTGGGAGGAGCACTGATGACCAAGAGCAGGAACTGGGACCGCAGTCCCGAGACCGAACGTGACAAGAAGCTCCACGACCTGCGGGACTCGGGCTACACCGGCCCGATCGACCAGGACGGCAACAAGGACACGACCAGCGAGGGCGCCGCGATCCTGCGCCGGATGGCGCAACAGCGCGGTGAGCACGTCGACTGGTGATTTCGCGTGGGGCGCGGCCTGCGAGCCCTGGAAAGCCTCGGCCGCGCCCCCGCCTGACCGATCGGAGACCGATCCCATGAAGGTTAAGCCCTCGAAGACGATGGCCGTCGGCGTCGTCGCGTTCATCGGATTCGCCGCGGTAATGGCCGCGATCGAGTACCTGACGTTCCGCGGCCAGATCGCGTTCGGCCAGCACTACATGCACCTGGAAGGCGCCGGCCTGGCCGCGACCTACCTGGCGCTACAGGGCGGGATGCTCGCCACCGCCGCCCTCGGACTGTGGGCCGTACTGTCCCGCGACGGCTACGTCGGCCACCGGCTGTGGACGGCGGTGTTCCTCGCCGCCGCGGCCCTGGCCGACTACCTGGGCGCGAAAGCCGCCGGGTGGCCCACCACCGGCGCCCTGTACGTGGCCGGGTTCTCGTTCGCGGCGTTGCGCACCTGGCACGCCATCCTGCGCCGGCTGCGCCGCGACATGAGCCCCGCCTATCCGGTGCTGCGGTTCCCGGCGCTGCGCTGGCTGCTCGCACCCAAGGAGACCCGCCGGGCGTTCCGACTGTCGTACCTCGACAACCTGGGCCCCGCGGAGGCGCTGAGCCGGGTACGCGGCGAGCTGGCCCCACCGCCGCGGCTGCTGACCGCCGACGGCCAGGACGTCCGCAAGCTCACCAAGAGCGAGGCAATCGAGGCCGCGTACTCCGCGATCGGCTCGTACGACGTCGCCGCGGCGCAGGCGTGGCTGGGTGAGCGCGGCGTGGTGGCGAACCGCAGCACGTACTACGACGTGCGGGACAAGATGACGGCGCAGCGCCGCGCCGAGCTGCACGCCGTGACCCCCGCGACGGCGATCGAGGGCACGCCGGCCCCCGACGCCCCGGCCGCGGCGCCGGCACTGAAGAAGGCGGCGGCCCGCAAGCCCACCCCGAAGAAGACGGCGCCGGCCGCCGAGACCGTGACCGTGCGGCAGGTGAGCTGAGATGGCGCTGCTGATCCTCCCAACCCCGGCCGAGCTGCCCCGGTGGAACGAGCCGCACCGGTGCACCGATCACGCCGAGCACGTGCACACCTGGCGCCAGCTAACCCGCTACGGCTCCGCGGTCTGGCTGGTGCACGAGTGCCAGGTCTGCGGCGAGCCGTGGGACGTGCTGTCCGACGCCTCCGACGAGGGGGTGCTGGTCGCGTCGGTGTACCCGATGTGGGCGGTCAAGGGCTGCGAGATGTGCACCGCGGGGTGCTACGGCGACGCCTGCCGCTGCCCCTGCCACCGCGAGCACATCGAGGCCCCCGACCTGGACTGGGAACGTCAGGCGGCCCCGGACGCGCCCGCTGCCGGTCCGGTGGATCTGCGCCTGCTGGCCGGGGGGCGGTTCTGATGGCCGACCTGCGGCCGGGCACGACGGTGTGGCTGAGCCCGCGCACCCTGAGCGCCCCGCGCATCTGCTGGAGCGAACCGCGGGCGCAAGTGGTGCGGATCGAGCACCCGTACGTGGTGGTCACCATCGAGGGCCGCGAGCACCGGGTGCACGCCGACAACGTGCGCCGCACCGAGCCGGGCCGCGCGCACGGCGTCACCCACGTACGGCCGAAGCTGCCGCCCCAGCGGGACGGCTACGACCAGCCCGCCCTGCTGTAGCCGACACGTCTTCGCAGGTCACCAGATGTAGAAATCTGCAATCCCACAACAGTCCGACAACGCGCGGACCGGGGGCGGACAGCCGCCAAGCACACCCACCCCCGGTCCGATCGAACCCCGGAAGGACGAGATCCGTGACCGCACAACTCGCCGCCGCGGCCGCCGTTTTCGCGGCGCTGTTCGCGGCTCACCACGTGGCTGATCACTGGATACAGACCGATCACCAGGCCGCGCACAAGGGACTGCCCGGCTGGGTAGGCGCGCGGAGCTGCCTTGCCCACGTCGCCACGTACACGCTGACGGCCCTGGTGGCATTGCTGGCCCTGGCCGTGACCACCGGATGGCGCCCAGCGCCAGCTCTGCTGACGGCAGGGCTGACCGTCTCCGCGATCACGCACTACGCCGCGGACCGCCGCTCACTGCTGTTCTGGCTGGCCCAGCGCACCGGCTCCCGCGCGTTCTGGACGCTCGGCGCCCCGCGCCCAGACCGCGACGACAAGCCGTGCCTCGGCACCGGCGCCTACGCCCTCGACCAGAGCTGGCATGTCGGCTGGCTCTACGTCGCCGCCCTCATCATCGCCGCATAAACCCCAGCTCACCAGATGTAGAAATCTGCAATTCCACAACAGCCCGACAACGCGCCGACCGGGGCGGACAGCCGCCAAGCACACCCGCCCCGGTCGACCGACAGAACCCGGAAGGAACCGTCGTGACCACCATCCTCGCTGACCGACCCGACCGCGTTGCGGCCGGCGGCATGAACACCGACCCCACCGGCTGGAACTGGCACCGGACGCCGGACGGCTGGGCATCCGGCGCGGCTACCCAGGTCCTGACGAAGGTCATGACCAGCGGGTACGGCACCGGCGACTGGCGCGACGAGGGCCTGTGCGCCCAGTCCGACCCGGACGCCTTCTACCCCGACAAGAACACCTCGGCCCTTCCCGCCAAGCAGGTCTGCGCCGGGTGCCCGGTGCGCCGGCCCTGCTTGCAGTACGCCCTGGAGCACGACGAGCGGTTCGGCATCTGGGGCGGGCTGAGCGAGAAGGAGCGCCGCGCCCTGAAGAAGACCACCACCACGACCGGAACGGAGGGCTGACAGATGGTCATCAACCTGGCGAAACCAACCCCGACCCCGAAGCACAGTCCGACCGTCCACCCGGAACACGCAGATCACGCGCAGTCCCCGGCGGTCGCGGCCCTGACCTGGCTGTTCACCACCACCGGCGGACACTGGCTGCTGCTGGGCATTGTGCTCGGCAGCCTGGCGCTGTTCTGGCCGCCCGCCCGGCTGGTACTCGGCCCGATCTGGCGGCTGCTCACCGGCGGCCTGGTCTTCGAGCGGCCCGGTCCGTGGGACTCGACCTGGCTGTACCGGGCACCCGATCGGCCCGAGGCCCGCCCGAACTTCCGCGGCGAGCGGTTCCCGCGAACCCGGTGGGGCCGGATGCCCGGCTACCAGCGGATGGCGGTCCGGTGGGCTGCCGCCGGCTACCTGTGGGCCGTCGTGGCGTACCCGACCATCACGCTGTCAGCGACCGCCGCCGGGTTCGTGGCCCTCGTCGTGCACCGCGTCGTGCGCGTCGTGCAGGACTGGGGGCTGCGCCGCGCGGCCGGGCTGCTCGCCGCCGGTGCGGCCGGGCTGCTCGGCTACGGCGACCGTGACCCCGCGACGTGGATCGCAGTGCCGCGACTGCGGTGGACCCTGCTGCCGGTGGCGGTCGCCCCGCGCCTGCTGCGCACGGTGCGCCGGCTGCCGCGCATCGGTGACCGCCTGGAGCACGTGCTCGGCGCCCTAGCGGTGCCCGTGCTGCGGGTGCCGCTGGACGCGGACAACGCCACCGTGCGGGTCAAGCTCGACGCCGAGCTGACCAACAAGGCCGTCATCCAGGAGGTGGCGGACCTGGCGCGGGCGCGGCTGCCCGAAGGGCCGTGGGAGGCCAGCCACCGGCACCGCGAGCTGGTCATCGAGCTGACGCACCCGAAGCGCCCGCCCGCGCAGGTCTGGTACGACGCCGCCGCGAACCAGGCGTACCCGGTGGACGCGGTGCCGATCGGCCAGTCGGTCGGTGGGCAGTGGGAAGTGCTGCCGCTCAAGGCGCTCACCCCGCACTGCGTGGTCTCCGCCTCGACCGGCTGGGGCAAGACCACCGTGGCCAACGTGTACGTGGCGCACACCGCCGGAAACGGCGCCCGGCTGCTGCTCAACGACCCGAAGCGGATCGGCTACCTGCGCGCGTTCGGGGGCCTGCCCAACATCTCGATCAAGACGACGGTGGAGGGCTGGGTACAGCACGTCGACGAGTTCAACCGGGAGATGCAGCGCCGTTACGAGATCATCGAGCGGCATCCGGAGATCGCGGACAACCCCGAGGACTACTTCCAGCCCTGGTGCATGCTCACCGACGAGCGCGGCTCGTTCGTCTCGGAGATCCGTTCGTGGTGGAAGGAGAACGGCGAGAAGGGCACCGTGGCGCCGCCGCTGCGCCAGGAGAAGCTGAACCTGTGGCAGGCCAGGGCCGCGGCGATGTACCTCATCGACCTGGCTCAGCAGGCCAACCTGGACGTCTTCCTGGACTCCGACGGCCGGGACCAGCGCATGGCGCGCATTGCGGCAGGCCCTCAGACGCGCAGTTCCTGGATGATGCTGTTCCCCGGAATAGCGAAGATCAGGAATCTTTCCAAGAAAGGCCGTGCTGTTCTCGGAATCGGCCCGGATGACATTAAAGAAGTGCAGCTCGCCCAGGTTTCCGCCGAGGACGCCCGCGCTTTCGCGGCGGCCGGCGCGGCGATCGCCGAAAAGGAGAACAAAAAACGCGAGCAGCGCCTTGCGGCCCTCATGGGGACGTCCGTCCCGGGTGGATCATCTGTGGGTTTGCCAGGACAGACGTCCCGGAGTGTCCCGGGACAGCGCCGGGACGGACAGACCGCCGACGCCGACGCCGAGAACGGCTCTGCCGCACCATTCTCGATCATTTCCGGGGAGGGTGACAAGAGCGCTGGTGACGGCCCAGCCGCCAATCTGTCCGTGGTTCCTGAGAACTCCGCGGATGAGGCAATGTCCATGACGGACAGTGCCGACCCTCTGATCGTCGGCCTGCAGAACGCCGCGAACGTCCTGGAAATGAACCTCGGCGCATTCGAGAAGGGCCGCAAGCGCCGGCCCATTCCGGGTGAGACACGCCGGGGCACGCAACCAGCGTGGACGGTGCGTGATCTGCAAGAGTGGCGTTCGCAGGCACCACGCGCCGGACGTCCGGCGGTCGGCGACGAGTAACCCGCCAGTCACCCAGCGCGCGGCGACCTGCACAGACACAGAGAAAAGGCCCGGAGCCACCGGGCTCCAGGCCTTTTCTTCGTCTGTGCCGCCAGTTGGCGCTGGCGGCGAGCGTTGTCCCTGACCAAAGTTCAAACGCAGAGTGAGGCTAACACGTGGCCCTCCACGTGGCCCAGCATCGGGCCGATGGCACCAGCTTTGAGCGTGTCCACACCGCCCTGGAGGCGACCGGCTGCACCCCGCGGCCCCGCGGCACCACACACCTGGACGCGCGCTGCCCCGCCCACGACGATCACCGGCCGTCGCTGTCGGTGGACTGGCGCGACTCCGGCGACCGCGGTGGCCTGACCGTCGTCTGCTGCCAGACGGGCTGCCCCGCCGACGCCGTGGTGTCAGCGCTGGGCCTGTCGCTGGCCGAGCTGTTCGACTCGTGGGAACCCCGCACCGACGTCGTGGCCAGCCCACCGGCGCCCACCACCGGCAAGCCCGCCCCCGGCCACAAGGCGCCGGCCCGTGCCCCCCGTCCGCGCCGCGGCTGGCCCGCCGCCGGCACCCTGACCGACGTCTACCCGTACCGGCGCGACGGCCAGCTCGTCGGCGAGGTGGGCCGGTTCACCGACGCCGACGGGGCCAAGACCTTCCGGTGGCGCCGCCCCGTGCCCGACCGGCCCGGCTTCTGGCTGTTCGAGAAGCCCGCCGACGTGCCGCTGTACCGCCAGGACGAGGCCGCCGCCGCGATCACCGAGGGCGCGCCGGTGTACGTGGTGGAGGGCGAGAAGGACGCCAACGCCGCCGCCGCGGCCGGCGCCGCCGCCGTCACCAAGCCCAACGGCGCCTGCAAGACCGCCACCGACTGGCGACCCGAGTGGACCGCCGTGCTGGCCGGCGCCCGGGTGCGCGTCGTGGCCGACCGCGACGAGGCCGGCTACCGGCACGCCGCGATCGTCGCCGCCGCCCTGACCGGCACCGCCGCAGCCGTCGACGTCGTACAGACCCCGCTGGAGGCCGACAAGGCGGACCTCGCCGAGCACCTGGCCGCCGGGCTCACCCTCGACGCCCTGGCCGCGGTGCCCGCCGAGCTGCTGCCCGACGTACCCGCCCCACCCCCGGCCGCGGTCGTGGTGCCGTTCCCCACCCAGCGCCGCCGCAGCCCCGGCGGCGGCGGCGACAGCGGCGCCCCCGACGACGCGCCGGCCAGCCCGCGGTACCGCGTCGCCATGTCGCAGGGCGCCTGGCGCTACTCCACCGGCGAGGACAGCGACGGCATCCCCCGCGGCCTGTACCGCAAGGTGGGCCGCGAGGACGCCGACGCCGGCGAGATCCCGGGCTGGGCCAAAGTCGCCGAGCTGCCGTACGTGCTGGAGCGGCTGTCGCGCCGCGACGGCGACGGCCGCCGCACCGGCCTGGACTTCCGGCTGTCCATGCACCCGGACGGCCGCGACGCCGTGGTCTGCGACGGCGACGAGATCAAAACCGGTGAGTGGGCGGCGCGCCTGGACGTGGCCCTGTCCGCCGACGACAAGATTCAGAAGGCCGCCGCGACGGCGATCCGCGACGCCGCCCAGCGCTTCGCCACCGCCCGCGAGATCACCGCCCGCTGGGTCAACGGCGCCCTGGAGCTGGCGCCGCGCGACGTCGGCCCGCGCGGTTACGGCGACATCGGCGACCCGGCCAGCACCGGCGTGCCGCCCGGCGTCGATGCCGCCGCGCTGCCCGCGTCCCCGATGGAGGCGTGGCGCGAGCTGGCCTCGATTGCCACGGCGAACCCCAAGCTGGCGCTGATCGTCGGCGCGGCGATGAACAGCGCGTACGTCGTGCCGCTCAAGCGCAAGTCGTTCATCTGCCTGCTGACCGGCGCGAGCAGCATGGGCAAGACCACCGGGATGATCGCGGCCAGCGCCGTGCACGGCGACCCCGAGCATCTGGTGCAGGGCTGGAACACCACCACCATCGGCCTGACCGCCGAGCTGGGCGAGCTGGCCTGCCTGCCCGCCTTCCGCGACGAGTTGAGCGCCGCCGGCCTGACCCCCGCCGCGCTGGAAACGCTGCTGCTGCGCCTCACCGACGGAGCGCAGCGCACCGGCGGCAAGCGGCTGGGCGGCGCCAAACGATCCGCACCGTGGAAGGGCGGGCTGTTCACCGCTGGCAACCACACGATTCTGGGGCGGATCGCCAACGAGGCCCTGGCGGCGCGCGTCCTGGAGATTGCCGTACCGATCGTGTCCACCGCGGCCGAAGCGGAGCGCGTCGAACTGCTGGCCAGCGTCTTCTACGGCTGGCCGATGCGCTGGGCGATGACCGACCCGCCCACCCTGGAGCAGGTCGACGCCGCGGTCATGCGCGCCGAACAGGCGCTGCAACTGCCCGGCGGCGGCATCGCCCGCCGGCTGGCCCGGCACGCCGCCCTGGCCGTCGCCGGCGCTGAGCGCCTGGAACAGCTCACCGGCGCGGCCGGGCTGCGCGACGCGGCCGTGACCGGGGGCCGGGTCGTGCTCGACGGGCTGATCGCCGAGCTGGCCGAGCGCGGCGTTACGCCGGGCGAGCGACTGCTGTCCGCCGTGGTGCAGGCCGTCACCTCGCGCCCGGCCTCGTTCCCCACCAAGAGCGACTACCTGACCACGCTGGAGGGCGTGGCAGGGGGCCGGCTGCCCGGCCAGGTGGAGGGCTTCACCCTGGACCCGGCCGCCGACGGCCGCCAGCGCGTCGCCGTGCTGACCACCTACATGGACGCCATCGCCGGATCGGTGGGCATGGACGACGCCCTTCCCGGCCTGCGGCAGCTCCGCGAAGAGAAGGCGCTGGAGACCTCCGACGAGGCAGACGGGCGCCTGCGCAAACAGGAGCGCGTCGGCAAGTGGCGCCCGTCCTGCTACGTGCTCCGCATCCCCGACGAGAGCACCCCGCCCCGACAGGCCACACCCACCACGCCGGACGCACTCCCGCCCCCACCGGCCCCCGAACCGCCGCCCACCGCTGCACCGGAGCAGGCAGAAATGCAGATTTCTACATCGCCTGAGCAGCAAGAATCCAAGAAGAGGGGAAGACCGACGCCGCCCACACCGAGCCCCGTCGAAGGAACACACACCGTCGCGGCCGTGCTGTCGGCCGACACCGCACACCTAGTCACCCCCGGCGCCGATACCGCCCAGGCCTTGCCGCTGCCAACCCCCGCGGCCTGCCTCGCCGATCTGCTCGACTGGGCTGAGCAGACGGGCCTGGGCTGGCCCGAACCCACCGGCCTGCGTCGCCTGCGCGATGACGGCCAGCTCTGGCTGCTCCGCACGCTCGCCACACGCCTGGGCCTACCGGAGAAGCCGCCCACCGGCGGCAGTGCCGCGGGCAAGGACCTGCACGAGCGCATCGCCGCCGAGCTGGCCCCCCGCGGCTGGAAGATCGGCGCGCGGGCGTTCCTTGCCGAGAGGGGCGAGTCCCCGCATTGGTGGATCAACGCCTACCGGGAGGCCGGCGCGGGAATCCGCGTGGTGCTGCCGCACTGGACGGCCTCCCGGCCCAGCCTGGACTGCCCGCTGCTGGACGACGAGACCGGCCACGACCCGGACCCGCAAGACCTGGCCGAACGCCTGATCATGTTTGTCGAGACCACGGGCACCGCCTGGTCCATCTCCAGCGCGGTTACCGGACAGAACCTCATCGAGCGCACGCGGGTACGCGCCTCCAAGCGCCTGATCGAGCCGGCGGCCCCACCGCCGCCGGCCACCGACCGGGCCTTGGCGGAGACCGACATCTACTGGCAGCGCCCGCCCACCCCGATCGAGGCGGGCCAGGCGTACGTGCACGCCTTCGACAAGAACGGCATGAGGTTGTCCGCGATGGGCGCCGTGTACGTGGGCGTGGGCGCCGCCGAGCACCACCCGGGCGCCACCTTCGACCCCAAGGTGCCCGGGTACTGGCAGATTGAGCCGGGTGAGTGGGAACGGGACATGCTCCCCAACCCCTTCGACCCCTCGTCCCGCGGGCGCACCGGTCCGATCTGGCTCACCACACCAAGCCTGGATTTCGCCCTCCGGGCCGGCTGGTGGGACGGCACCGTGCTCGACGCCTGGCTGTGGCCGGCGATCGACGGCGCCCGCGCGCAGCGTCCCGGCGTGCGCTACTTCGAGCAGGCGTACGAGCTGCTGCGCGATGCCCGCGAGTGGGTGATGCCCGCCCGCGACAGCCATCCGTTGTTGGCTTCCCTCGACCGGGCGTTGAAGGTCACCTACACCGCGCCCATCGGTAAGTACGGTGCGAAGGCCGTGGCCGGCGAGCGGCTGTACCGGCCCGACTGGCAGCACCACATCATGGGCCAGGCCCGCGCCAATCTGCTCCGCAAGGTGGCCGCCGTCGCCGAGAACACCGCGCGTTACCCGCTCGCCGTGGCGATCGACTGCGTGCTGTACGCCAGCGACAACCCCGACCCGGCCGCCGTCGCCGCCGAGCTGGGCCTCGGCCCCAAGGATGATCCCGGTGGCCTCGACCCTGTGCGCCTGGCCTACTTCAAACCCGCTGGCACCGCCCCGATGAGCGAGGTTGCCCCGCTGCTGTCCCACCGCGCCCCGCGGCTGCACCGCGAGCTGATGGACCTGTTCGAGAAGGAGGCGTAGTCCATGGCCGACGTCACTGGAGACCTGTGGCGCGCCGTCACCGGCCGCGCCGGCGGCCGTGCCCCGGAGAACGTCCGCGACGCCGTGGACCGGCTGGAGCAGGCCGGCGCCAGCAAGAAGGATCTTGCCCAGTTCAAGAAGGATCTCGCCGCCGCCCTCGGCGTGACCGTGCGTCAGGTTCAGCGCATGACTACCCGCACCGGCAGCGAGACACGCAGCGACAAGCGGCACGCAGGCAGGATCCGCGAGTTCGTGCAGAAGGACTCGCGGGTGCGTGCCGCCGCTGGCAGCCAGCGCCGTAAGAGCCGAATGCGGAACAAGGGCGCGAAACTGAAGATCAAGGGCCGTCAGGGGCCGAAGGTGGGCAAGTCCTGGCCTACCCGGGACCGCCTGGTCGAGCTGGACCTCGACCCGTACGAGATGGAAGCACTCCTGGACGCCTGGGAGAACGGCGACGACGACACCGCCCTCGAAACGCTCCAGGACGCCCTGGAGGACGAGGGGTACCCGCCTAACTGGAGCTGGGAAGACGGTGCCGCTGTCGAGTTCCTGGGCTTGTCATACGACTGAGTGAACCTCCTTCGTAGCAGTAACTTTCCGGGCGCCCACGCCCGGCTCCCAGAGGGCTCCCTAGCTCTGTTTCTCAAGACAAGGCGAGCGCTATAACGAAGGACTGCCGCGTTCGCTGGCCCGATCGGGCAAGGCAATTCCTGGTTCTGTGCAGGGAAGGCTGACAGCCCACACCCGTACGTGGGATTCGCCGTATTCCCCCGCTTCTGCGTACTGCGTTCGCGGCGACGCCACCCGTTGGGACCTTGGGATGAAGGGTGGACATGACAACGGCCCTCCCGAGGCACCGGGAGGGCCGTTACCCGCAGGCCCGTCCGCCCAACTGCGACAGAACCCTGGGGGCGTCTTTGCCCAGGTCACGCTGCGTGTTGACTTGCGTTACGCATGACGCTGGTACTTGGCGAGTATGGCACAGTCCGTGCGCTTGGCGCTGCAACGGGGGGCATGTCGTTGAGACTTTCTGCTCGGATTCTGCTGTTCAATCTCCTGCTATTTACGCTCTCACTGAGGATGAAATTGGTCGAGTTATGTACCGGGATTTCTCGGGTAGTTGTAGACGGGATTTCTACGCGATGTTGAGCGAACATCCGCGAACAAATCGGATGCATATGACGTGGAAAAGACAGGCAAAATATTCGACAATCCTGTCGGTACTCGTCGCATCCGGAGTCCTGGACGTCGGGCGGGAGCGCCTGTTGACCGCATAGCCCCTTTGCGGTCGACACATATGTCTGGGTACCCGGACAGAGGTGCGCCTCGGTCGTTCTGATGTGCTTCCGCACGCCCGTCCTTGCCCGTCCAGCCACACCCGAGCAGGGCGCCTGACCAGGCCATACGAAGCCGGACCGACGTTGGTGGTTGTCGTAGCGATGTGGTATCACGCGCACACACACGCAGGTTCACGGGCGCACGGGCGCACGGGCGCGCGCGCGATGGAAACAACAGGAAACGTTTATGATGCGGGCCTCCGCGAATGCGCCCCGTGGGCAGGGGACTGCCACCGCCTACCACGGCCTAGACACCCCAGTGCACCCGAGTGCATGTCAGTGCATGACCATGCCACATGGCTGACTCGTCGGAGCGCTGACGCAGTGTTTTGTTTCCCAGACAAATCGTCGCGCCTTGGTGACGGAATCGCCCGACACGGAACGCGCGACACGGGTGGATGTCACCGATAACCGCACCGCTATGCCATCATTGTGGCCTGGCCCCGCCGGAGGTGATCCGCGAGTGTTGGGGGGATGGGAAGGCACGCCCGTCCTGACCGCCGCCGTGGAGTGTTCCTCGCTTCGGGCGGACCAGCGTCCCTGCAAGTCCCGTCCGCCCAACGGACCGATCCCCACGAGGGGAGGAACACCCAATGGACTTCACTCTCTCCCTGCGTCTGCAGGGCGCGGTGGCGATCCGGATCTTAGTGATCATCACCGTCGTCATGTGTGCAACCGCAGCTCCGTGGATCATGTAATTGAAATCTTGAAGTTCCCGAACGCCCTCGCCCATGTGGTGGGGGCGTTCGGCTTTCCAAACGGCGGGGCTGCCCGCCGGCCTGGGGGCGCCGCAGCCGTCAACGGGGGTGGCGCGCCGGCCCCCGTTTGGGGTTAGGCGGCCAAACTCTCAGCGGCCCGACATATGTTCGATGCGCGATTTCCGCTCCTTGGCGCGCGGCAGGCCCCCTCGATAGAACCGCCCAGCAGAGCTTGTGCGGAACTTTCGTTACCCCGAACAGGGCTTCCTAGGGTTTTCGCATTTGATGCGTCTATCAAGCTGTCAGGCGAGTCTGGCAAGGTCAAATCCGGTGTGGATGGTGGCG
Source organism: Krasilnikovia sp. M28-CT-15 (assembly GCF_047159595.1). NCBI lineage: Bacteria > Bacillati > Actinomycetota > Actinomycetes > Micromonosporales > Micromonosporaceae > Krasilnikovia > Krasilnikovia sp. M28-CT-15. Next base: position 28,627 of record NZ_BAAGAK010000002.1, read on the forward strand.
CGAAGCGCCGCCGGTCATGCTGAATTCTAGAAATCTGCTTTTGCAGATTTCTGCATTTCTACACCGTCTGAGCTGCGGTTTTGGCACACGATCACACTCAACGGACATCCTCGGCGCGTAGCGCCGAGCTCCCTGGAGACGGGCGCGTAGCGCCCTCGATCCGCCAGGAGCG